>NZ_JAUBTS010000010.1:156268-166525 GCF_036705105.1 Microcoleus sp. B9-D4 | reverse complement strand
TCGAGTATGGTGTTTTCAACTGAGTTGGGTCGGTTTAAGTTGGGATAGGTAATTTGGTCGCAGATGCACTCATCGTCGGAGAGGTTATTAGTTGTTGGCGTGGGGGTTGGTGTTTCCGATAGTGTGGGTGTTTCTGAGGCTGTTTCCGATGGTGTTGGTGTGTCGGAGGCTGTTTCTGATGGGGTCAGAGCGATCGGTGGGGTCGGAGCGATCGGTGTTGGGGTGTCGGTGCCGGTTTCGGTGTCGGTTTCGGTGCCGATTTCGCCAGAGGTAGGTTCCTCTGGATCGATCGGGTCTTTGAGAGCGCTCGTCTCGACAACGGGGCGAACAGTGGGATCATTTACCTTCACCTTCTCCATCCGAGCCAGAATCGCCTCTTTGGTGTTTTGAGCGAGGAACTGTTCAACTGTCACAGTTCCCGCAGCCAGTTCCGGCAGTCCCACCGCAATTTGACCCACAGACACTGCTTGCAACTTGGTAATTTCAAGGGCGATATCTTTGATGGGGCGACCGCTGGCGACGAGATCCTTGACCATTTGATTGCCCAAAGCCATGATTTGAGCCGCAGCAGCCGCACTAGCAGCCAGTTGTGTCGGGTTGATTTTGGGGTCAGACTCTGCTGCTTTGGTAATGGCTGCTTGAAGGATCGCCAATATTGTTTCTGTTTTACCCAAATCTACAGCAGCCCCACCCTTGACTTGATTGGCGATCGCGCCAATTGCCGTCCCCGCAAGCTGAGTCAGAAGCAAATCGCTCACTCCGTCAATAAACTTGGCCGTTTGAACAATGGTGTTTTGCACCTGAACGTCCAAGGCATAGACAGCTAAACCACTAGGTTCTTCATTAGCCATCGCTTCCTGAGAGTCATATAGACTCAACTCAACACCAGAGGGAATACCCAAGGCAGCTTGAACCTGAGTCTGAGCTTCTTCTGAGGAAAGACCAGTCAATGTCAACTCCGCCACAAGCGTTGTTAGAGGAGTCACCATCCTCGTGTTAGCTGTGGAAAACAAGGGCGTATCCAGGGGCAAATTCGTAGCCGTGTCAGTACCGCCAATCGCTACCAGGTTGCCTTCACTGGGATCGAGGGAGTTGTTCTTGTTGGTATCAAAGGTTTCAAGGGGAATCTCTATCTCATAGCTGCCATCTGCTTTGGTCTGAGTGAATGGCTCACTAGCATCTTGCACACCATTCAAGTTGGCATCAAAGAACAGAGTTGCCCCATCAATATAACTGGCTTGTACCGTTCCCTGTTTTGCTCCAAACTCAAACTTAAACAGATTTTCTGTAGCCAAGTCGAACTCTTTTGTGATGCCTAATGCACCAAATTCAGCCTTAGCCCTGGCATCTACTGAGCCTTTAAAGTTGAAAGATGCACCGGGATTATACAATATATTGCTCAGTTCATAACCGCGCAGTTTTCCATCTGGTGGAGTGCTACGATCCACCAGATCCATATCGATTGTGCCTTCGATTCCCCCTGTTACCTTAGCCGTAAGTACAGGGCTATTTAAACCAGCATACAGTTGCAAAAATGCTTTGAGTGTAGCTTCTGGTACATCTTTGCCGGTGCCGTCAGCGTTTTCTGTATCGCTGACATAAAACCCTGTCCAAAGATCGCTATAATACCAGTCTTTCTTCGCTTCCATGTCCTGAACGATTTTTTTAATACCGTTCGTGTCATAGCCGATATCGATGGGACGAACTTTGAAATCTATACCCCCCTCAATCCCCAATAACCCTGGGACAAGATCGTATCTCAAGCCAGCTAGAGATAAATCTAATTCGGGCAGTTTGTACGTCATGATGGGAATGTCATTTCCAGCCAATAGCTTTCCAGTGGATTCAGGATCGCTAAAGAGTGGAAAGCTAAGATTCTCGATTACCCCTGAGAGTGCGTCCGCAACTTTACTCTTTTTATTTTGATCTTTTGTCTTGCTAACTTGGTTTTTTACCCCTGACGTTTCTTTCTGTTTCGTGAGACTGTTGCTTAATGCAGTCTTACGTTTTGTCTCCTGCTCCTCAAGCTCTTTGTACTTGTCTGCATATTCTTGAGCGTTGCTACTTAGTTGCTTAATTAAGTCATAACCTTGTGCTTCTTCACTACCTGATTTGCTCCAGGTATAAGGTTGAAAGCTCAGTGCAAAGTTATTACCATCTTTAGTAGATTCTTCGACTAATCTGCTAAACTCATCTACTTTAACAACAGCATTGACGTACAAAGAAGCTGCTTTTGCTTTAGGATCTCCTGACAACTCTGCCAGTTTGGTCACCAGTTCCAAAATAGTGACTTTCCGATCAGAGTCACTATCAAAGAAAGGAGTCGTTCTGCCATCAAAATCTACACTGGCTAAGGCTTTGTCAATTCCCGTAAAAATTTTAGTGTCGCTTTTGAGGAAATCAATAATTGGTCGAATGGGTTTAAGGATACTGGAAACATAGCCATCATTACCAAAAATTGGCTTGACAATACCTGTTATCGTTCTACCTAAATCTAATTTGATGTTATGAAGCTTGAAAGAATTTGGATCTTTTTGTTGAATTTTTTGGCCGTTGCTGTAGGTGACTAGAGGCAAGTCAGCAGATAGGTCGAACTGGAAAGGTGGCACAAACCAATACTTGTTTGTCACCTGACCGGCAAGATTGAGCGTCCCACCTGCTTTTAACTGGGACTCATATAATTGTTTAGCTCCAGTCCCTCCTGAAGCTGAAGAATAGTTCTGTGCTATTTCTGTTGCAGTTAACCCATTGCCATCAGAATCATTTTCTAATCCATCAATATCGCGCAAATTTAATTGATAGTTTGCCAGAGATTGACTCAGACCTGTATCATCAGACTTGTCGGTAAATTCCACCGGCAAAAATCCCATGATACTGTTAGACAACTTATAACCGTCTTTGATTCGTTCTTCAGTTAGACTGGTTAATTCTGTATATCCCGTGTCGATATACCATCCGAGTTCTGGTTTATATTTTAGGCGCACGTCCAGATCGTAGTTCAATGTTGTAGAACTGCCACCTACACCGTCATCATTGAATTTGATGCGGTCAAAGAGATTAAATCTCTTACTCCCCAAAGAAGTTTCAAAATTTTCCTTCGCCTGAATCCGGAATTGCAACTTATCGTTTGTTACCTGAAATTGATAAGGGTCTAAGGAAAATTCCTGCGGTAAGACTGCTGTTAGCTTTTGTTGTAGCTCTGTGCCAGTCAGTTGAGGGTTCTCAACCAGTACATTCGCAAAGCTTTGACCCACCTTAGACAAACTATTTTGAAGTAAATCACTTGGAAATTTCCCAAAAAACGGTAGAGCGACATTTTTATTATCCTGGGCCGCCGAAGCTCCCAGTAAATCAAAAGCGAGTTGAGCCATACTCGCTCTTGACGGCTTACCGTCACTACTGTCAAAGATAATCCCCTGTGCAACACTATTGTCTAAGGTGACATTGCTTGGACCGCTTAAGATCAGTTTGAAGCGCTCGTTAAATTCAGGTTTCGAGTCGCCATTGATGTTAACGCTAATCGTTTTTTCAGTTTCTCCTGGTGCAAACGTTAAAGTTTGCTGTGGGAGCGCCTGGTAATCTTTGTCTAAAACTGTCGCAGTGCCATCCTGCGTGCGATACCGAAGGCTAACAGGAGCTTGGGTTGTGCCGGGGCGATCGAGCTTGAGGTTAAAGATGGCTGTGGTCGTCGTTCCCTCTGCTCCTTCGGGGATTAGGACAACTGGATCGACTGAAATGTTGGGTCTGACACCATCAGGATAGAAGGATTGTGAGTCATTAAAATCATCAATGACAACTGTCCCCTCCCCTACAGCCTTGACGCTTGTGGCATTTGTGTCATTCATCTGGCGGAGAACAACGCTAAACGTTTCGTCACCTTCCGCTTTGGTATCGGGGTTAACCGCAGCAACAAAGTCAGCCTCCCCAAGTTCTATATCATTTTTTTCCTTCGTCGTTAACGACTTGGTGGTAACGGTGATAGTTTTACTTGTTTCTCCCGGCTCGAACCAGAGACCCCCTGAGATTGCCGTGTAATCCTTATCAGAACTCTTAGCCGTACCATCTTTGGTTGTAACGCCAACCATTGTTGCTGTTGAGAAGGGTTTGGAAAGTGTAACGGTAAATGTAGCCGTTCCCTTGTCTTCATCAATAATGGCAGTATCGCTAATCGTAGCTACTGGTCTGTCATCATCAACAATTGTTACTGTACCTGTATCTTTTGTCAGGGTGGCATTAGTGGCATTGCTGAGAACAAGGTTAAATGTTTCGTCAGGTTCAATCTCGGTGTCACCATTCACCAGCACTTTAATAGTTTTCTTTGTTTCGCCTGGTGCAAACTCAAGCTTGTCCTGAAGGTGCATATAATCGATACCATTGTCTGCACCTGTTGTTCTGTAGTCAACCGTCACTGGAACGTTGAGCGCTTTTGCAAGATTGACCGTAAAAGTCGCTTCTTTTTTACCAGTGTCGCCCTCAGTCATGCTTACGGGCGCCTCATCAATCCAAAGGTCGATTCTGTCGTTAATCGTAATGGTTCCAGTATCTTTGGCAAGCGGGGCATTGACGGGATTGCTGAGAATGACAGAAAAAGTCTCGTCCGGTTCTTGCTTGCCATCGTTAATGATCGGAACCGATATGGATTTAGTGGTTTCGCCTGACGCGAATGAGACTTTACCAGCGGCGACTGGCTTATAGTCTTGATTCGCGATTGCCGTACCATCTTTGAATGCGTAGTTAACCGATACGTACTCTTTGCTGGGACTAGACAGCTTAATCTCAACATTAGCGACTCCATCTCCACTGCTGGAACCAACTGTTTCCGCAACATTGATATCGGGAACAGAAATTGTCGGTCTGGAATCGTCATCCAGTACCGTTGCGATCGCATTGCCTTTATCTTGAGCGATGCTCGCATTAGTGCCATAGGTGTCGAGAATCAGCTTAAACTTTAAAGTGCTGTTTTCTTCAAATGCCGTGTCACCTCTTACTGGAATTGTAATTGTCTTACTGGTTTCACCCGGCGCAAATGTTGCGAGAGTCCGTTGAACCGGCTGATAGGCAGCGCCGATCTGACCGTAAGAACTTACATCTTCAGTCCGATAATAGAAACTAATCGGTTGACTAGATGGCTTAGAGAGAGTAACTGTAAAATTGGCTTGGGTAGAAAAGGTATTGTTATTCCCGTCAGCATTTCCCTCGTTAAGGGTAATATTTTCTACAGAAATTTCTGGCGGATCATCATCATTTTCTATCTCGAAGCCCCGATCTAAGCGTCCGGCCATCGAAGCATTCTCAGGATCGCTAATGCGAACGCCAACGAACTCATTATTTTCAGATATGAGTTCGCCTTTGATGGCTATGTCGATCTTTTTCTTAGTTTCTCCGGGATTGAAAGTTATAGTTTGGAGTGGAATCGGAGTATAGTCATCATTTGGCGTGGCGTTGTTAGGATAAGGTGAATCATAAGTTTCAAACTTAACTTTGACCGGAACACTGCTCAGTCTGTCAAGATAAATAGGAACGTAAGCGTTAGAAGTGCCACTGTTTCCTTCTTTGAAGGATAGCGGCATATCGTAAGATCCGCTATTGTTAAAAGGATAAAAACTTATGCGCGGCTTATCCTCGTCCTTGATAGTTGCAACCCCAGTTGCCTTATCCAAAAGAGCATTTTGAGGGTTACTCAAAGTCACTTTAAACGTTTCATCAGGCTCCCATATATCATCTTGTGCGATGGGAATATTGATGGTTTTTGTTTGTTCGCCCACTGCAAATGTAATGGGGGTTAGGGCGATCTGGGTGTAGTCTTTATCTCCCGCTTTTGCCGTGTCGTCAACGGTTTGATAGTAAACCGTTACTGGCACATTAGTTGCTGTTGAAAGGGGAATGGTAAAGGTAGCATTTGTCCCCTTTTCATTGACTTGAACATCGTTAATGGAAATCTTAGGGATAACATTGACAGAACTTGTTTTCAATGTCCACGCACTATTTCCGCTAATTCCATTATAATTATTTCCCGCTAAATCTTTAAGGACACCGTTGGCAATTTCAACGTAGTAGCCTGTGTCTAGAGCTAAATCAGCCGTTGGATTAATCGTTAGTTCACTGCCACTAATTGTGACATTATTAGCCGTGACAGGGATGGTTTCTACAACAGAATTATCGGACTGTTTCCTGATGAGAATATTGCCCGTGCCTTTCTGAATCGATTCGCTGAAGTTGACCAATAAGTTAGCAGCAACGTTGATATTCTGAGCATTATTGGCGGGGGTGAAACTTGTGGTGGTGGGTACGATTGTATCGGCTATGAAGTTCCAGGCATTAGTTTCGCTAATTCCAGCATAATAATTGCCTGCTAAATCTTTAATGGTATATGGAAGAATTTCAACGTAGTAATCTGTATTTGGAGCTAAATCGGCCGTTGGATTAATCGTGAGTTGACTGCCACTAACGGTAATCTTATTGTCCGTAACGGGAATGCTTTCTACAACGGAATTATCAGATAGTTTCCTGATAGTAATATAGCCCAAATTTGTCTGAATAGGTTCGCTGAAGTTTACTACTAAATTCGCAGAACCGTTGAGATTACGAGCATTATCGGCAGGGGTAAAACTTATGGCTGTGGGGGCAGTTGAGTCAATTGTTTGAAATTTCCAGTTGCTATTACCGCTAATTCCAGCATAAGGATTTCCAGCTAAGTCTTGAATAGTACCACCAGAAATTTCTACATAGTAATCTGTCTTTTGATCTAAACTTACCGTTGGGTTGATTATCAGTTGACTGTCACTAATCGTGACATTGTTAGCCGTAACTGACATGGTTTCCACTACGGAATTATTAGACGATTTTTTGAGAACAATATTTCCCGTTCCTTGTTTAATTAATTCACTGAAAGTGATAACTAAATCTTCATCCAAACCAACCCTTGTAGCATTATTAATTGGTGTAAAAATGTTGACTTGAGGTGCGGTTATATCTGGAAAAACACTGTTATTTTTGTACAGTTTGGAGATCCGACCTGAAGCCGAAGAACCCATCAACACAAAGTCTTGTTTTCCGTCTCCGTTATAGTCGGCCCAAGCTACAGAACTACCACTAACACCGGGCAAAGAAATACTGGTGTCTTCTGTAAAACCACTCCCTGTATTTTTGTACAGTTTGGAGGTTCTAACAAAATTTGCTCCATAACCTGTCAACAGGAAGTCCTGTTTTCCGTCTCCGTTATAGTCGGCCCAAGCTACAGAACCGTCCTGAACACCGGGCAAAGAAACACTGGTGTCTTCTGTAAAACCACTGCCTGTATTTTTGTACAGTTTGGATATCTCACCTGAAGCTAAGGAACCCGTCAACAGAAAGTCCTGTTTTCCGTCTCCGTTATAGTCCGCCCAAGCGACAGAACTACCACTAACACCGGGCAAAGAAATACTCGTGTCTTCTTGAAAACCACTACCTGTATTTTTGTACAGTTTGGAGATCCGACCTGAAGCCGAAGAACCCGTCAACAGAAAGTCCTGTTTTCCGTCTCCGTTATAGTCCGCCCAAGCTACAGAACTACCACTAACACCGGGCAAAGAAATACTGGTGTCTTCTGTAAAACCACTCCCTGTATTCTTGTACAGTTTGGATATGTTGGGAGTGGCACTAGAAGGCGCATAACCGGTCAACAGGAAGTCCTGTTTTCCGTCTCCGTTATAGTCCGCCCAAGCTACTGAATCGGAGTCAACACCAGGTAGGGAAATACTGGTGTCTTCAGTAAAACCACTGCCTGTATTTTTGTAGAGCTTGGAGATCTGACCTCCTAAACTAGGGGAACCTGTCAACAGAAAGTCTTGTTTTCCGTCTACATTATAGTCAGCCCAAGCTACGGAACCAAAGTGAAAACTAGGTACGGAGACTTCCCAGACAAAACCACTGCCTGTATTTTTGAACAGTAGGGACATCGGGTCAGAATTATAACCTAAACCAGTCAATAATAAGTCTGGTTTGCCGTCTCCATTGTAGTCAGCCCAAGTTGTAGAACCGTAATTTCCACCAGGGAAGGAAAGATTGGAGTCTTCAAAGGAAGGAGGTAGAGCAAGAGCAGTCTGGAAATCCCAAGTATTATTGCCAGTAATTCCGGCGTAATTATTTCCAGCTAAATCCTGAATAGCCCCACTGGTAATTTCAACGTAGTATTTTGTATCGTGAACCAAATCTGCCGTTGGGTTAATTGTGAGTTGACTACCACTGACGGTGACATTGCTACCTGTAACAGCGATCGTTTCTACAACTGAGTTGTCAGAAACTTTCTTGATGACAATATTGCCAGTGCCTTTTTTGACGACTTCATTCAAGGTGACAACTAAATTAGCAGCAACTGCAATATTCGTAGCGTTATCGGCGGGGGTGAAACTGGCTGTCGGCGCTGTGGTGTCAGCTACGGTGGTGAAATTCCAAGTGGTTGCACCTGTAGTACCGGCATAATTGTTACCTGCTAAGTCTTTAATCGCAGCGGCGGCAATTTCAACGTAGTAACCAGTACCGGGCGCTAAATCTGCCGTGGGATTAACTGTGACGTTACTACCGCTAACGGTGACATTGGTGGAGGTAACGTTGATAGTTTCAACAACTGAGTTGTCGGAGACTTTCTTGATGACAATATTGCCAGTGCCTTTTTTGACGGCTTCATTCAAGGTGACAACTAAATTAGCAGCAACTGCAATATTCGTAGCGTTATCGGCGGGGGTGAAAGTGGCTGTGGGCGCTGTGGTGTCAGTGTTGAAATTCCAAGCAGTTGCACCTGTAGTACCGGCATAACTGTTGCCAGCTAAATCTTTAATCGCACCGCTGGCAATTTCAACGTAGTAACCAGTACCATCAACTAAGTCTGCTGTGGGATTAATGCTGACGTTACTGCCAGTAACGGTGACATTTGTGGAGGTAACATTGATAGTTTCAACAACTGAGTTATCGGAGGATTTCTTGATAACAATATTGCCAGTGCCTTTTTGT
Organism: Microcoleus sp. B9-D4; assembly: GCF_036705105.1. Taxonomy (NCBI): domain Bacteria; kingdom Bacillati; phylum Cyanobacteriota; class Cyanophyceae; order Oscillatoriales; family Microcoleaceae; genus Microcoleus; species Microcoleus sp. B9-D4. The sequence goes on along the minus strand of NZ_JAUBTS010000010.1, from coordinate 157,537 downwards.
ACGGCTTCACTCAAGGTGACAACTAAATTAGCAGCAACTGCAACAGTAGTGGCGTTGTCGGCGGGGGTGAAAGTGGCGGCTGTAGGCGCTGTGGTATCTAAAACACCTGTGGCTCCGAAAACTCCCAGCCAATTATTAGCGGTGGTACCGCTTGTTTTACTGACGGTAATGCTTTGCAGCGTTTTGGCTGGGTCGGGATTGAACTTGAACCCGAATATGGCGGGATCGTTGACATCGGTATAAACTGTTCCAGTTGTATCATTGCTCCCATCCATTCCGTCGATCAGATAGTAACTGGACGATGTTTCGGTAATTTCGTTAAACCAGTCGGGAACTGTGGCTGTGCCTGTCCCAGTAGTGCTATCGCTATAGTTAAATGTCACCTGCATCCCAGCGATGCCATTTGTACTGGTGGCTAAGAGGTGGATTTCTGAATACTGGTTGGGCGTAACTGCAAAGTTAAAGGATGTGCCGTTAGCTGTAAGGACTTTGGCGTTGTTGCCGTTATTGGTGTTGTTGTAGCCTAGCTGAACGTCGGGATGGTACGCATTCGTGGCGAAAAAGCCGTTGTCGGGTAAACCGTTCCCATTAGCACCGGCTTTAAATGTGGCAAAGGACTGAGTGAGTAGCGTTTGATTCAAGGTACTCAGTCCGTTTTGTGTGCTGTCTGTGACTCCTCCCGTGCGGTTGATAATCACATCGCGATCGAATACTGATGTGAGATCAAATTGAACGGGTGAGGCTAAAACACCGGCAGTGTTGAAATTCCAAGCAGTTGCACCTGTCGTGCCAGCATAATTGTTACCTGCTAAATCTTTAATCGCACCAGCGCCAATTTCAACGTAGTAACCAGTACCGGGCGCTAAATCTGCCAGTGGATTAATGGTGACGTTACTACCGCTAACGGTGACATTGGGGGAAGTGACATTTATAGTTTCCACCACCGTGCCGTCGGTTTTCTTGATAACAATATTGCCAGTACCTTTTTTGACAGCTTCATTCAAGGTGACGACTAAATTAGCAGTAACTGCAACACTGGTGGCGTTATCTGCGGGGGTGAAAGTGGCAGTAGGCGCTGTGGTATCAACGGCGACAGCAGTGTTGAAATTCCAAGCAGTTGCACCTGTCGTACCGACATAATTGTTACCTGCTAAGTCTTTAATTGCACCAGTGGCAATTTCAACGTAGTAACCAGTACCGGGCGCTAAATCTGCCAGTGGATTAATGGTGACGTTACTACCGCTAACGGTGACATTGGGGGAAGTGACA